>NZ_CP077716.1 GCF_019175345.1 Saccharolobus shibatae B12
CCTTTCGAGCCCGTGACCCGGGTTCAAATCCCGGCCGCGGCACTAATTTTTAATTAAATTGAAAGAGAGGTGGGTTAGGTCGGAAACCATCTAGGAAAAAATGGAAACCATCTTAAACCCAGACTGGAAACTAATGATATGGCAATTTTAGATTTAGATAAACTCACAAATGAGCAGAAAATTCGACTATTTACATATGTAACTGAAGAAAAATGGATAACTTATGAGCAGTTAGGGATTTCTAAAGCTACGGGCTGGAGGTATAAGAAAGGGTTAAGGGAAATACCTAAAGAAGTAATAGAGAAAGTGCTGCAATTTTTGGCACCAGATGAGATTGCGAGAATAGTATACGGTAAGAAGATAGAGAAAGCGGACATAAACGACTTGTTAAAAGTAATAAACACTGCAGTAGAGGATCCCCAATTCCGTTCGTTGCTTTTTATGATGTTAAATAGGTTCTTAGGAGATTATGTTAGACAGAATACAAACAGTTACGTAGTCACTGAAGAGGACCTAAAACTATTTGAGAAAATATTAGAGCAAAAGAGCAAAGCAACTAGAGACGAAAGACTTAGACATATAAAATACGCCATGAGGGATTTAGGCTTTTCACTCTCACCTGAGTCCTTGAAAGAATACATATTAGAATTAATGACAGAAGAAGGACCCAACGTAGCGAGGCATAGGGCTAACACGCTTAAACTCTTTATCAAAGAAGTAGTAGCAAGTAGAAATCCCATTTTGGGACAGATACTTTATAATTCATTCAGAGTACCAAAGGTGGATTACAAATACTCCCCTCCTCCTCTTTCCTTAGAGATATTAAAGAATATATTTCAGTTGATAGGTCATTTAGGTGCAAAGACATTCTTTCTTATCCTTGCAGAGACTGGATTAAGAGTAGGGGAAGTCTATTCTCTTTCTGTAGAACAAGTAGATCTAGAGAATGGAATAATTAAATTAATGAAAAATAGTGCGACAAAGAGGGCTTACATTTCATTTCTACATAAGGAAACTACAGACTGGATTAGGAAGAACTATTTGCCTTTCAGAGAAGACTTCATTAATGAATATGAAAGAGCAGTACGGCAAATTGGAGGAGATGTAGAGAGGTGGAAGATGAAGTTCTTCCCGTTCCAGCTAGCCGATTTAAGAGAAGAAATTAAAGAAGGAATGAGAAAAGCGGGGAAAGAGTTCAGGTTATACGACTTACGCTCATTTTTCGCATCTTACATGGCTAAATCCGGAGTTTCTCCTTTCATAATTAATGTATTGCAGGGAAGAATAGCCCCGGGACAGTTTAAAATACTGCAGCAGCATTATTTCGTTATTTCAGATATAGAACTGAAGAAAATGTATGAAGAGAAAGCTCCAAGACTTCTGGATCAATCTTAAGGGTAAATATTCTATATCTTAAGCGTAATTTAAAATAAAGAATACATATGTTAACAATACATTAACAAAAGTTATCATCTGATAACACTTTGATAACGTATTGTTAACGTTAGGGGTTTTAGCATTCTCGAAATGAAGAATCAAAATATATATTCTTGTTAACTATATGATAACATGGTGATAACAATACCAGGTAAGCTTATTGCGTTTAGGGTCGATGAGGAAACTTATAAAAAACTTGAGAGTATGGGAAATCCTTCAAAGGCTGCAAAGAGAATTGTTATAGAATATTTCACTAAAGAAAAAGAAAGGGAAGACAAACTTTATGCTATTGAAAAGCAGTTAAATTTCGTTACAGCTGAACTAGAAAGGATCAGCAAAAGACAGGAACTGATTGAAGGCGTTCTTAGAAAGCGTGGGCTGTGGAGATAGAAATGCCTGAAGAAGACAAGTTGTTTAACAAGATTATGAACGAATGTAAAAACACGGGTCAGATTGTTTCAGTTTTCTATCATGACCGCTGGTTTAATATGATTAAAAGAGCAATCGAAAGTTTTCAAAAAGGAGAATGCAATAAGGATCTGCTAATATTAACTGGTCCAAGGAGAGTAGGTAAAACTACCATACTATCTAAACTGAATGACGAGTTTAAGAAGTATGCTTGTTATGTTAATATAGAAGATTCCTATATCAGAAAGTATATCAGTACCCATTCTCTTAAGGACCTTGTAGTATCTCTCCATGAGATAACTGGAAGAAATATCTTTATGCTGGATGAGATAACTTCTTTGGAACAGGACTGGTCCCGCGCTGTTAAAGAGTTATGGGATTATTTAGAGAAAAATAATCTGAAAATATTCATAATAATTACAGGCAGTGCAGGAATCCTAATTTCCAATAAATATAGTGACATAGCGGGAAGAAGTGAACACTGTAAAAGTGGAGAACACAAATTATCTAATCCATTAACAATTCTACCTAAGAAGTTTTCTGAGTTACTTCCACGAAAACTATACAAGTCTCCTTATTTTAAGTCTATTATACCTTTAAAGAAACAAGAACGACTTGAAATCTTAATCAAAATAGCTAGAGCAGAAAGAAGTGAAATAGAGTATGTAAACAGAATTCTCAAAGGAATCAACATAATAACACAAAAACAACAAAAAATATCATTATCAAAGTATATGAGAGCTGTTTTAGATGATTTTTTACTCAGAGGAGGATTTCCGCAACTATTACAAGCTCGGCTCTCTATAAATAATCCCCATAATGATGTTTATGGTATCGCAACTAATATTTTGGATAGCATACATAAAGATGCTATATTATTAAGCTTAAAGGATGTAGAAACCAAGAAGTTCTTACTAGCATACAAAAATACAGCTAAAATATCTGCGTTAATTGATATTACTAAACTAGAGAACGAATTAAAAAGGCTACTTAATACTACAAATAAGAAATCCGACCCGAATCTGATTTCAAAGCTAATAAGCTTTTTTGAGGACGCACATATACTCGTTAAAGCAGACCCGTTAATTGTAGACGAAGATACTAAATCTAATACTAACCTTAAGAAACTATTTTTGATAGATCCGGCACTCTTCTGGGCATTATATTACAATGACATAGATTTCAGCAGATATACGAAGGAGCTGGGCTATTCTACAACGATAGTAGGTTTTTTACTGGAACATACGGTATGCTCTCACTTGATTAGACTGGGGAGAAGTATTCAATTAGAGTTTTACAATGATGGTGAAACTGATATAGACTGTATCTTCGAACTGCATGGTAATAAAATATTTTTACAAGTGGAAAGGTCAGAAAATGAAGTCCAAAAAGACCTTGAAAGGACAGCAAATATAATCCAGAAAATAAAGGAAAAGGACAAAAGCGGTCTCAAAAATTACTACCCGATTTCCGTAGTATATGACTTAGACGAAATACGAGTTTATAATCTTCCAAATGGTCAAATAGGTGTTGCAATACCTACTCATTACTTTTTATCATTAATTTAATTTTCTAAGTTTGTTCACTCAGAAGAGCTTAGGTTAAAACTTCAGGTAACTTAACAATTATATCTACTTTCTTCTTTTCTTCCATTAACCTTCTCCATAAGCTTTCCATGTTCTTCTTAGGTAGGCTCAACATATAGATATCCCTTCCCGTCTTGTAGACGTTTCTTACACCTATGTTTATCTGCTTACCGTCAATAATCAGTATCACCTCCCATACTCTGGACCTCTCAATGTAAGGAGTAAATGATTTGGGGATGATAAGGGCGTAGATTCCTCCTTTTGTTTCATATTTGTGGATTGCAAGTCCTGGGATAAGCAGCTGATTAACTTCCAACTTAATCACCTTGTTAACTCCCCGGTTTCACGTAATTTTTCTAACACTTTTTTCAGAAATCCCTTCTGGGCATTATAGTCTCTTATCTGAATAGCGATTTCTATGGCTCTCATTAAGATATTATTTTGTTTCTGAAGCTTTTTGTTTTCATCTTTTAATGAAATGTTCTCTTCTCTTAATCTTTCGTTCTCTTTCTGAAGTTTTGCTATCTTATTCTGCAGCTTTGTTATAGTATCTATAGCTTTACTGTATCTAAGCTGCAATTCCTCATTCTCTTCAATAATTTCGTTGATTGTCATCTTTCTTCACCTAAGTACTATTCTAATCTTTTCACTGTCGAGCGGATAGATATACAGCCGTATCTTTTTCTTTAGTTCTAATGATAACTTTACTTCTGAAGCTCTAGTTTCAATCCTTAGTTTCTTCCAGTTTACATAGACGATGTGGTTCTGTAAGTAGATATAAATTTCCTTCATATAGGCGGCGTCTAGCGCATCCACGACTACTTTATAGTTTCCAGTGATCATCTGCCCGTATTTCACTCCTTCTTCTTTCAATACTTCGTATATTTTCTGTGCTTCTTCCAGCTCCATTACTCATCCCTCTTCAAAATCCCTAAATCTTCCAATGTCATCTGTCTTGCTTCTTTTTTCTTTGATTCCGAATACCTGGTCCATCTGTCAGCGTAAGGACAACTCAATCTATGAGGCCTCCAAGAATCCTTATCAAATACTCCTACTCCTTTTCTAGTCCTTGCGTAAACTATTTCAGCACCGCAATATTCGCATGTAGTCTCTTTAATTATGCTCTCTACCCAGTCCGGAACATCACTCATAGTTCTTGCACCCTCGTAATAGAATTTTTATAATTCTCTTCTATGGAATTTAACTTGTAAGCTTTTCCTCTTTTAGTATTGCATAATAAGTAGAACTTTATCGCTTCCCTAATGACCTCACTTCTTATTTTTCTATTGTTAATGCAGTATAGATCAAGTTTTACCAAAAGTTCTTCCTCAACTTTGAAAGTAATAACTCTCAATGTCATTCTTCCTCCCCTTCAATTTCTTCATCAATTTCATCCATCTTCTCTTTACTCTGTTTTGATCTGTTCTTTGCAGCCCTTTCTTCTGTGTCGATGTATTGTTTTGAAAGAAGTGCTATGACGAAGTCCAATCTGTCTTTCAGTAATGATGCTTCTGCGGCGGAAAGCTGGAAGAATGCTTTACTATTTTCCGATTGAATTGAGATGAGCAAACTACCTTCCTCAGAATAGCCCTTGTCGTTTATTGCAGCATCGTCAAACCCAAGCTCTAGAACTTTCACTTTTTTGTTTTTATCGAAGTGTGTTAGCCTTAAAGCCCTCTTCATTCTTCATCACACGCTGCTTTAATTAGTTCCATTATCTCTTGATAGTAGAAGTACGTTCTTGCGTTGTCGTTTGCTCTTATTGATTCTTCGAAACGCTGCATAAGTAATTGGACCCTCTCTGAAAGCTTAGGACCTTCGTTTTTCTTTTTGAAGATCATTTTCTCACCTTACCTTGTAATGTTTCTTTTAATTCGATCCGATGATACTTACTCAAATAGCGGATGACCTCGTCTAAATTGTCCTCGATTATATCGATTATGTCTTCATAACTTACCTCAGCTTCTGACGGCTCAAATTCGTATTCTAAATCGTCTGCATGTACTCTGCATTCATGCCACTCATCGTGTTCGCATTCGCATTCCACGTTGTTTTCAATATATTGTGATGGTATAGTTATTCTCATTGTTCGTCTACCTCTCTTTTTAGAGAATATAGGTGTGATTCTATTTTTTGAGCTAGGAATAGTGACTTCTCCAGTCTGCTTATTGCCTCATCATCTGCGTGTATAGTAAAGTCGATCTTCAGTGTTTTTACTAGCGATAGTAGTTCTCTGATGTTTTCATCGAGTTCTGTGAATAATTCGTGTAGTTCTGTTGCTTGTTCAGTCATTCTTCCTCATCCTCCTCTATTAACTTCTGTATCCTCTTCTTTCTCTCTTCTTCCAGGTACTCTGCAAGTCTATCTATGTTGAATTTTAGTTCTCCTATTTGCTCCCTAGCTGTAATTACTAATTCTAAAAGTTCGCTACTACTTTCGCCTTTCTCTATAATACTATCGATCTGTTTTAGTAAGGGTAGGATCAATTCGCCTAACTCAGTATAAGAAGGGCCTATTGTCTTCATTCTTTTTCACTCTCCTTATCGTTTCCTACTATTTCGTTGAGCTTTCCCAGTAGTTGTTTTACGTAGTCCTGGGCTATCTTGTAGACCTCTGCAGCCCTTTCGTCATCTTTGATCTCTAATTCTTCAGCAGTCTTTAATAGTTGAACGATTGTTTTAGCATATCCTAATAGTTCATTACTCATTCTTCATTCCCCTCTATTTTGCTTATGATTTGTAGTGCCTTCTGTGCCTTCTCTTTCACTCTTTCAATTATCCAGTGTTTTGCTTCCTCATCTACCGCTACTACTTGCAGAATTCTCTCATCTGCTGGGGCTTCGCCTTTTAGGAATTTGTATACAGCCGCTTTTGTTAACTTCTTTTCTTCCACTAAGCTCCAGAAATCAGCTTCAAATGCCTTTACAAACTCTACTTTATCTTCTCTATCTAGAATAGAAATTAAAAAAAGAAGATCTTCTTCACTTATATCCCCGTTAACTGGGGAGTTAACACGGATTTGAGTTTGGGTCATGGACATTTTTATTCACTTTTCAATAAGTGAAAAGAGTAAACTAATATTTAAAGTTTTCTTTAATCATTTTTCGTAAAGTGAAAAGAGACCTAAATATTTTAGAGAGTGGAGAGTGAAAATATTTATTTGCATTCTGCACTATACGTAAAATGTGGAGAGTAGAATGAATAGTGACTTAGAGGAGTTTCTAAGCACACCGTTAAAGCTCTTATTAATAATAGCTAAATACGGAGATAATGGTATCGCTCAATACGACTTAATATATAATACTAGAATGAGCTCTGGAACCGTGCTTAAGCATACAAAATTATTAGCAGAAAAGGGATTAATTCAGATAATAGAGACAAAAACAGAGGTAGGAAGTAAAAAAAAGATATTTAAAATTACAGAAAAAGGCAAGAAAGTTGTTGAAGAACTTAACAAATTAATGAATGAAATAGGCGTTGTTGAAGTTACTTAGTGTTTTTAATAAGAATCTCTCGACTCTTAACGAAAAATGAAAAGAGAAAACTTTTAAAGTATGTAAACTCTTAACACTTATTGAAAAGAGTATGGAATCAACATTCCTGAACAAAGGAGGAATACTATTGATCATACTGTATAAAAAAGGAGGTATAGCATTCGAAAGTGAACTTATAAATATCACAAAATTCTCTCCAGGGACAATACAGTCGTGGAAGGAGAGACTAAAGGAGAAAGGATACATTGAGGTAACTAAGGACAAAAATAAAGTGTATATAAAATTGACAAAAAAAGGTAAGGAAATCGCTGAGAGACTAATTACGTTAGAAACTAGGATTGAAACAATAGTTGAGGAAAAATGAGGTCCTTCTTTTTCATTATTTTTATCATTATAGTTCTCTTCTTCATTCTTCTTCAACTAGAATTCTTAACAAAGAGAGCGGTAAACTGGGGAGTTTACCGTGATGAAAGGCCCAGGTGATACTGATGATAGGTATCGGTAAAAGCCCTCTTGCAAATTTTGTCATAAAGTATTGTAATGAATATATAGGTAAGGTTCTGTACCCCTACCCGCTCTTCTTTGACGACAAGAAGCTGTTACTAAGCAGCAAAACCGGTTATATTCTCTACTTAAAGAAGTTGGTGAAATTACGTAATTATATTAAAGTAGCACTATGGCCAGATTATATACCCTACAAAGCTGCAGCAAAGATAGTTGACCTGGACCTATTACAAAACATAGTATTCGTAGTTCCAGTACATTCTCTAAGCGATATCGAAATAGGAGAAGAGCTACAAGACCATGGGTTTAACATCTTCTTCGGTTACGCTTCTGATAAGAAATATAGGAATTATGAGCTTATTGACTTCTTAAAAGCTGCTAAGGGAGAAAAATGGTACTTGGGTGTAAGCACTAGGAAGGAATTGAAAGAAACTATACTGTATAACTTTAATGGGTTAGACGTTACTGGTTTTCTATTCGGTAGAAATGAAGATAGGAAGGATTCTAGGATATTGAAAAAGAACCTAGAGGAGTTACTGAGAACTGTAAGTAAGTCCCAGGGTAGGCAAACAACACTTTACGAATTTAGCAAACTGGGGGGTTAGCTATGAAGGAGAGTAACACTGTAAGAATCGTGAAGCTTCTGGAGTTCGGTCCTAAGTCTGCTGGAGAAATAGCTTCAGCTCTTAACATTCAATCCAAAGAAGTCTACCCGCGTGTTAAGAGGTTAATAAAATGGGGGTTTGTAAAGGCCGAAGGAATAGGTAACCTGAGGATATACAGACTTACCGATAAGTATTATCAGTTTAAGGAATATGTAAGGAGATACAACCTATCCGACGTTATTTCGAAACTGGAGAGCGAATTAGGACGGAAGCTCACAAACGACGAAATATACGCATTGGTCTGGCTCAGGGTGAGACTATGGAGACAATAACACCGCTATTTAGGTCAGAAAAGACTTTGGGCATTTTTGAGCTGTTAGCGGACCTTAGGTTCCACACTGCTGCAGAAATAGCAGCATATACAGGAATAGAGGACTCCAGGGAAGTTTACCCCAGGTTGAAACGCTGGGCCTCTCTCATAGATATTAGGAAAGTAGGAGTTAGGAAGAACATTTACAAGTTAAAGGACAGGGTAGTAGATGCAGTAAAGAAAGGCCTAAAGATATCTACAAAGGCCGAGAAGGTCCTAAAGAAGGCTGAGAAAGTGATGAAGAAGACTATGGGCAGGGAACTAACAGATGAGGAGAGAGCAGTACTGGAGTTCCTTATTAATTATTATAAGGAAACTGGGAAGAAGTGGTATGAAGGAAAAGTGGAACCTGTGGTGCAAACAATTGCCAGGGTAAAAGGACTTGACCCTACTGACGTTGTAAGTGCTATATTATCTCTCTATCAGGCTGGACTGGTAGCACTTTGGCCTAGCTCAGATAGGCCTAGAAAACTCGCAATAACTAAAACCCTTCTTGCGTGAAAACTCAACTATTAGTTAATTCTATGAAACGTATTTTTCATTTTTGTAATAAATATTCAAACATACGTTAACTGGGGAGTTTATTTTCAAAAAATCCTTATGAAACTTTGTAAAATTATTTCAGTTAACTCCCCAGTTTACTGAGTAAAAATTCAAACTTCTTTATAAAGAGATATAGTATATATAACTACTACTGAAACTTTTTCACACACAAAACTTACAAAACCTAACACACTTTTTACTTTCACTTTTACGTCTTTTTACTTAAGCTAACATATAGCAATAGTTTAAGCTAATTGAATTTTTTGCTTTTATTTTAGAAAAATTTTATGAAGAGGAAGGGAGGGGCTTTTACACCAGAAACTACCCTGGACTGGACTTTTCACTTCCCTACTTTTTCTCCACAAACCCTTAGTAGTAGTTATACATGCTAGTTGAATTTTTTGCGGTAAACTGGGGAGTTATTTGTTGAAATATTTTTTATTTTTTGTAGACCAAGTGATAATTTAGGTGGAAGTATTAGTGAAAACGAATTGATAACAAATGTCGTGAACTTAATTAAGGGCTTTATCCCTGAGGAGGTTATTGTAAGGGAGTACACACGAAAGAAAATATATAATATACCAGATCAAACTGACCATTTACACATTTACCGTTTATTGGAAGAGTATAGGGAAAGTGTAGTATTAGTTAGGATGGAAGAATTCTTAGAGTTATTAGGAGACATTGTTGCAGAGTATTATAACAGTAGGGATGTTGAACGTTTTATACGTGAACTAGAAGACAGGGTTGACTCTCACATTGATAAAAATGTAAGGTTAAATATTGTGGTCTTAAGGGAGGTAAAGGATAAAGAATACACTGAGCGTATTGTAAGGTATAATATACCAGAGGGTTACGTCCCATTCATAGAAATTTATGAGAAGGGTTTGACGGAAGAGATATGCCGCAGTGGGAAGAAAAAGACCGAATTTGAAAGTACTATGTTTAGGCTCCCAGTGCAGTTATATGAGGGGCTTGTGACGAAATTTGATGAAATATTCAGTTTGGTTTCAAAAATGTTGGAACAGGAAGAGAATGAGAAAGCTTTCAATGAAGTAATTCTTGGTTCTAATAAAGATAATAAGAAAAGAGAGGCGATGATGAAATGCCTTAAGATAATTGAGGAACTAGAGAAGGCTAAAGGTTGTGCAAAACTTAATGATATCATTAAAAGGGCTATGGAAGAAAAGCTACAAGAACTGGAAGTAAGGAAGCTGTTAAGGGACATGGAAAAGTATGGTATTATATATGAGTCTAAGCCTGATTGTTACAGAAGGGTATAACAGATAACTACCCTGGGCCTAAGTTTTCATTTTATTTAGAGCATCTATAACACATTGCAAGGCTTTAGTTATTATTAGTCCCTTTTCAGTCAGGTAAAGTTTCTTTATCCTAGTTCTGTTCTTTTGTTCCTCTTTCTCTTCAATAAGAAGATCTTCTAAGAGCTGTTCTTTAGTTTTATAAAAAGTATTAGGAGCTAGAGACGACTTTTCCAACGCCTCCTTTACAGTGCACCCTTGATTATTATATATAGCTAATAGGACCTTTGCATGTGCAGTCAGAAATTCACTTTTCATAGTTTAAAGTTTGAACTTTATATTTAAAAACATGTGGGCTTGTTGTCGGTTTTGTGCTTTGAATTTTTCTTCAGTAAACTCCCCAGTTTATTGAATTTTTCTCACATCGTTACTTTTACGTTAGGATCCAACGTTACTAATTCTCCAATTTTTCAAAATTCAAGACGAAGAAAAGCTTATTTAGTTTTAAAGAAAGATAAAAATGAGGGACGGGTCAGCGTGTTAGCCGTTCATCATGCTTCAGCGCTGGAACCCTCATCATGACCCGTCCCTCATTATAGTTCTTGATTTAGAGATATTTAAATATTTTTGTTCAGATTCTTTTACGTGTCATATATTTATATATTATGGTAATATTCCTTTACAATATTTTTAAATTAATTTTTTTGTATAACTAAAGAAATTTTCATTTCCACATCTTTCATTTTTATATCCTTCATTATTTTTTCTAAAGAACTGATTGGGGGCGGGGGCTCAGAAGTCAGACAAGTCAGAGGTTTAGAGAATAGGTTGGTTTAGGTTAAGTTAAGGTGCTAAAGGTTAGAAGTTAGTTAGGTGTATTTAGTCTGTAGACCATAAGGTAAAAGTTAGAGCAAGTTGGATAAGCGGTCCTTTTTTGTGTTAGGAGTTTTTTAGTTGGGTTAAGGGCGGTAGCCCTTATACTAAAAATGTTAAATTCTTAAAGAGGAGAATTAGGAGTAAGGACTAAGGATAGAGAAGGGTTGAGGAATAGCGCAGTTGTAAATAGTTAAGCAATGTGTAGAATTATTTATGTAGAGAATAGGATATTTGTAAATAAGGGAAAGGAAGGGTTAGTTTGGTAAGCTGCTTATTATGAATTGTGAAATAGGACCCTGAGAGTTTTAAGTAAAAATAGCAAGAGTTAGACAAAAGAAAGAGAGTAGTAGCAAAGAAAGAGTTAGAGTTATAATAGTAAGCAAAAAGGGGGCGGGCGGAAGCCCGAAATGGGGGTATAGGAATTTGCTACAGAAAAGAGAGAAAAATAAAAGAGAGGGGGTATAGAGATGAAAGCCGTATCCAAACTTATCCTTAGCGTATCTTATTATATTTATAGCGTATTCTTACTGCATTTAAATATATTATAAAGTATCGCTAGATATTATTATAGGGTGATAAAAACGGAAACATCTCAAAATATAGTTGAGAATACTACTTTGAATGAAAATAAGCCGATGAAGAAAGAGAAAAAGCAGAAGAATAGCAGAATAAATGAAATAATATTAAGGGATACTACTGACGAGCCTTTACCTACTGATCCAATTCATGTATATATTGAAAAGCTGATACCTAAGATTATAGACCAGTATGTGAAGGAAAATAAGCGGCCTATCCGACGTAAAGACTTAATTGAATATGTCTTCAGCTATGACGACAGGATGATAGAATACGATAAGGTAAGCAAGCATAGCCCAGCTGCTATATCCTTTGCAATAACTAGGTTATTAAAGAAGGGCAGACTGGTGAGGATAAAGTACTGCAAGGAGTGGGAGGGGGACAAATGTGTAAAATTTAGCAGGAAAAAGGAGTATATCTTAAAGGAGCATTTACAGATGCCGGAGATACAAGAATACTTAAAGAAGCACGGGCTATCTTAAGGGGATCTCCCTTTTCACCTTGTCTGTTACTGCGATCAGTTTGTTTCCCTCTATTTTTAGCCCTATAATCTTCTCCTTGTTTACCTTTAGCCACCGATAGTCCAGTTCAGAGATGCTGTACTCGTTTTGACCAACCTTTACGGTTATTCGGTTTTCATATTTTGTTATAATTAGGCCGTCTAATTGGAGCTCTTCTAAAGCCTGCTGAGTTATAGTTTGCTGCTTATTCTCTGCTTTACTTTCGGAGTTCTGAGTTAACTCCCCAGTTAACGCCTCTCTGGATCCTTCTGGCGCTTTCCCATTACTATTATTGTTATTTGCAGTGCTGCTAGTAACTGTTACAGTATCAGTAGCTGCAGTTTTACTTTCAGTTACTTGGACTGCTTTAGCTTCGGTAAACTCCCCAGTTAACGTCTGAGTTTTCTGTACTTTTTCCGCTTTTTGTTCTACTTTCTGTTTCAACTTTACTGAGAATATCTTTACTTTTGCTTTGTACTCCTGAGGAATGCTCTCATCTTTTATAAAGCTCTCGTAAATTTGTTGTAACTTACTGAACTTCTCTTCAGAGGTCCATATATGTACTTCTTTGAAGTCTTTCATTGAAGGATCTAAGTACTTTCGCATGTTCTTAGCGACTTGCTCTGAGTGTGTAGATAGCTCGTTAGGACTTTCGATTTCTATAGCGATGTTGTTGTCATAAATTAGTTTTGAATTTTGCAGTTTAACAGCAATCATGTCTGGTCTTAGGGGCAATTCTGGATTCTGTCTCCCTGGAATAACATAATATCCTTGAGAGACGTAATACATTAATACTTCCTTAGCTATCTTTATCCCCTCATCGGATGGGGCTACATTATCTAACCCTCTATACATCCATGTATCGTCCTCTAACCTAATTCTCTTAGGTTTTCCATCCTCAATCTCTATCCCCTGCATTTTTGAAAGCTCTAAGTTTAATCTGTCTCTATCTATTCCTAATTCCTTAAGTAATTCTGGAAATGTTATCATTCCGTCGTTCGTTTCTAAGAGATAGAATATCCTCTGCTGCAAAGGAGTATAGTAATCGCTGACAAAGAAGCGGCGTATTGGGTGACCAGCCTTTACGAGATTGCTAGTGTGAGGCTCAAAGCCCTTAGTAGGCTCTTTTTCGTTTTTCTCGTCTAAAGTGGAAAGCCTGACTTGTATTAGTTTAGGTATAACTAATTCTCCAGATCTCGCAGTGACTATTAAGAAACCCTGCCCTATTGGGAGTTGTCCTAGCATATTATCTATAATGTTCTTAAATTGCCCACCTATCGATTCAACGATAGCCTTTCTCTCGTCGTCAGCCTTAACTGTCATTATCAGCTTTACGTTAGTGTTATTATTGATTTCAGTTGATCCTTCGGGTCCTGCTGCTTTCTTTAGTCCAGCCATAGATTGAGTAGCCATGACTAGATGAAGTGCATATTTCCTAGCCTCCTTTAAGATTGTCACAATAAAATCAAAATGGGCGATATTATGAGCCTCATCTATAATCAAAAATATCGGTTTCTTTTCCTTCTTTAACGCATCCCTCATGAATACATAATTAAATAATGATATAGCGATTAAACCCTGAGCTATTACCGATAGATCCTCGTTTTCTCCTTTTCCTACATCGAATGATATAAGCCCCTTACCTCCAGTAGCCTCAATTAGTTTATCCCAGTCTATGGTGTTTTGTGACGTAATTATCCTGAATTTTCTGTTAGATACGAAATCCTCTAACCTTGCTAATACTGATGCAAAAGATTGATCCTGTAACTTCTGAATAAACTGTAATTCACTCATTGTCTTCTTATCGTCCTCCGTTAGGAATTCCGCTGGGTCTAGTTCCTCATTTTTTAGGGCTAGGATTGTTTCGTAAAAGTCGTTAAAGGTGATCTCGTCATATTTCTTAAGCAAAGCCCTCAACACTACTTTTATTATGAACAATACGTAAACCGCAGATTCCTCTAGATTGAGCATCTTTTTGAATAATTGTACTGCTTTCCCTACAGTATAATCTACTGCATCATCTCGTCTTGTAAAGAATTTAGGCAGTGTAAGCGGATTAATTCCGAAATTAGGATCCCTGTTAGGACTGCCTATCGTAAAGTAGAAGTCTGCTATTTGGCTAAGTTTTCTCGCAGATTGTGAGTTTGGGTCTACGAATACTACTAGCCCATACTTCATTAATTCCTGTGCTAAAATTTCTAGCGTGTTACTTTTTCCAGACCCTGTCGCTCCTAAGATTAATGCATGTCTCTGGAAATCGACCCAATCTAGATATACTTTCTCATCATAGATAACATCGTCTCCGATATAGAAGTCTTTTCTCTCTAACTTGGAATACGGCAAAGCAGTAGTAACTGCTAACCTGACCTTTCCTGTCTTAGGAATTGCTATGAGTTTATTATAATCATCATCGGTAGACCAGAGCCATATTCTAAGCTCAGATGTAACGTCACTCCAGCCGAGTTTAGGAATTTTATCTTCCCATCTAGAGAATAACCCTTTGGTTTTGGATAGTCTGTAACCTAATGCACCAGAATGGGTGCTGATATAATCATGCAGCAGTGTTACTGACTCTTTTAATGTTCCTTTATCATCACCGAGGATATATATCTTAACGAGATATACTGGATTTTTTATAAGGCTCTTAATTTGCTGGTCTATGGTAGTCGAATTCCCGTTTTTCTCTACCTTTTGCCTAAGTATCCATTTTACCATATTATCTAGATTAAGCCAGACCCGGAGCTGATAGTTAGGTGGGAGCTCCATTACAAAGTTACTGAGGTCGTGGTATAATATCGGAGCGAAGAAGTCTCTCTCGTGAGGGAAAGGTCTCTCTTTCAGTGTAACTTCTACAATATAAGGAGGGACTGGTATATCTTTCTCTTCGACTGGTTTAACTGCAAAAAATTGCCTCATTATGTTTATGTCGCCAGAAGTCCTTAGAAATATCCTAATCCTATCCTTCTCTTTATCAAACCAATATATTGTCTCGATTGTCCTTCCTAAGACTTCATGCAGCTTTAACTTCGTATAATCGATATCCAGAGCGGGGAATATCTCGTAGAGTTTCATACTAAAAGAAAGTGCATTTAAAAAATGATTACCGTTAAACTCCCCAGTTTACTGTTTGACACAATACCGCTTTATCGCATTCTCTAACTCTAGTTCTAATCTCCCTCTAAAAATCTCCGTTAAAACGTGTGGGGGTAGGTTAAGATTTATAACATCGTCTTTTATCTCTTTCATAATACTGATTAGAGCGTTTATGGCGGTAGTAACGACCATGAATACTTGATCTAGATAGAATGAATCCGTGAAGATTGTTTTTATTATGCCTTCCTTTATAAGTTGAGCCGAATTCTCGCCTAGTCTAAACCTGTGTGCTATTTCATCCGCATAATTCGTATAATCACCCGCACCTATTCTTACTTTTTTCAACCTCTCATACTTTTCGCATATGTTAGGAGTGAATATGGTATTAGAATTGCAGCTCTGCTCGAGGAACTGTGTTGATGTAATATATTCTTTATCGAGAATTTTTAACATATTAACTAGGTCTTCAGTTTTTAACGATCCCAGGGCATCATGTCTGAAATTTATTGCAGCTTTTACTGCAGAACTTATTGAGAGTTTTATGCAGTCGTTATTTTCCTTGCAAGCTTCATAAAATAAGGTATCGATACTATCTACTTCATCTTTATACCGTAATTCTATACTGGAGACTTTAGAGGTTATTCCTATTATCGTGTCTAATAACGTTAAGTATCCTTCTAGGACTTTGTTGAAATCTGAATAAACATCGTTATTGATCTTTGTAGCAGAAAGAACTTCCTTAAGGAATCCCATTAGGCTAGTTAGCTCACCACTTTCTTTGATAAACTCTTCCGTCATGTTCAAGATTTGTGTTGCGTCTATTACCCTGGAAAACGTCTTCATTAAATATTCGTCCACTACATGCCTTTTTGATTTTAGATCATGAAGTAGTCTCATTATTTCGTAAATAGTATTATCATACCCTCTAAGGAAGACTACTTTGTACCTCATTTCATCGCAGATTCCCGCTTTATTAGAGATATAAAGCAATACTGCCTCTTTCACGACGTCTGATGTTTTTCCATATTTTTCAATCTCTTTTGCGATCCAATCATCTACCCTTGCACTTATAACTTTCGTATATTTCACCGCTTAAAATCTACGTTTATAAATAAATAAACGTTATGTATACAAAAAGGGTATTACCATTAAACTGGGGAGTTTACCGAGAAAAAATCAATTAGAATAAAATAACTGCTAGGATGAATAGAAACCAGCCGAATAACAGCAGATATAGAATGTATTTTCTATACGCTACAAAAACATACATTAACGCCGAAGGCAATGTTGCTGTTACTAGGAATGCAAAAACGGTTAAATAGGTTTGCGGTAATCCTCCGAAGAGCTCCTCCCCTACGTTGTACACTATATTAAATAGCTGCATTAATAATGAGACTAGATAGTTTGCGGCTCCTTCCAATCCCATCATAAGTTAATCACCCCCTGGATTTGATAGCTGAACTGGTCATTCTGCAACAAATCAAAAGTCACTTGAACACTATCTATCCCTTGCTTTAGTAAGTATTCAATATAGTTATACAGCGTAGACAGTGCTGGGCTATTTCCTTCCAGTACAATATAGAACTTTGTAGGATTATCATTCTTTATTATTATATCTTGATAAGCGGGGATTACGAAGTATTTTATCGTACCGTTAGGGAAGCTTATACTTCCTTCAATAGATATTATAGTGTAAGATCCGTTTTCTATATACGACGGGGGATAATTAAGTACGCCATTCAGAACTATTAGATAAGTCCCATTTACACATGTTATTGTAATATTTCCTGTCTTGTTAAGAACAAACTCGTAATAAAGAACGTATTTTACGCTAACATTACTCACTTTAACTGTTTCATTTCTCGTAGTTATTGTGGAAGTCGTGTTGTTCTTGTGTGCATTCGTGTTAGTTGTCGTATTACTCGTTACTTTCTTAGTGTCTGTATTCTTATGTTCGATTATTCCTACGACTGCTGCAATAACTATTATAGCAATAAATACAGATGCAATTAATACGTCCTTTTTCATCTTTCCCCATCATTTAAGCAATTTAAAAATAATATGTAAGTGATGAGTGTAGCAGAAAAGATAAAACACTTATTATTCCCTTCACAAAAAGATCTAAACTATATCTCTACAAAGAGAGATATGACAATGTTAGCCCTTACAGTTATTGTGATTCTATTTACGTTTTTTAATTACAGACTAGTGTTTTTGGATATGATAGCGATCTTAGGTTATTATTTCATGCCTAAATATGCGTATAATGACAGCGGGGTATGGAGGATAACTGGAAAGAAAAAGAAGCTTTATTTCTCATGGAAAGACGTTAAAGAGATAGACCTTAACGGTGATAATTTATACTTTTTATTAAAAAATGACAAGATAGTTAAGATTGATGGAGTTAGAGATGCATATCGAATATTTATTGTCATAAAAAATAAAATCTAATTCAGGGAATCCCAGTGTTTATTGATAACATCATTTGACCAATTAGCCATAAAAGGAAGAAAATCCCGCCGAAAATTAGTACTATTTTTAATATAGGCCATACTGCAGATCCGTTTCCTGACGATTTCATTATTTTCTTCTTTTGTTGTTTGTAAGACGGGAGTGGACTTACTCCTGCATTTTTCCTCCACCACTCCTCATTCATTTTCGCCATTTTTCTCTGATGATACATCTCTTTCGCTAACCACTTCCAACCTTTATTATAAAGTCCTTTCTCAACTGGATCCATTTCATGATAATCTGGATCAGTATGAAGCCAGTCCTTTTCATCCTTCTTCATAAGTATAATATTTGATTTTAAGAATAAAAAAGGATTTCTCTTAGGGATTTAGTTTACTGAAGAAGTAGTACATATTGGCATCAACATATGCACGATCTGCTGCTTCCCTCGGCTTCATTCCTAGCGCTGCATTATTCTGTAAATTCTGTAAAACTAGATATTGATAGAATAGCTCTGTGCCCATCATTTTTTGAGCGTCTTTTAAGCTTGTGTTAGGCGGTAAAGATTCTGCAGCCTCCTGGACCTTCCACGGATCTACCTTAACGCCTCTGAGGTTAAGAGAAGCCAATCCAGCTTGGACATTCCTTAAATATTCCGCAGCTTTGTATTTCTCAACTTCTTTGTTAGCGTCTAAATATTCGTTTATCGCAGCTCTTTGTTGTGGAGTATATTTCTGCAATTCCTTATCTAACTGTTTTTCATCGTTTATAGCTGCAAGCCTGATTAATTCGTCTTTACTTACTCCTAAACCTGCAGCTTCCTTTGCAGCCTTATCTAATCTCTGCTTTGCTTCATCATACTTTGTGTAAAAGTCAGAATCTTTCGCTAGCCCTACTATTTCTTTAGGCTTAGTGCTCCCTAAGTTTGGCGTTAGCTGAGGAGCTATAGCCTCTATTGTTTGTCTAGCTGCTTTGTTTTCCTTCCTTTCCGACATGTAATTCTGAAGTCTTTCTTTTGCCTCACTCGCAGCACTTACGGTTCTCTGCGTTGTCTCTGCAGATGCCGAACCTACAGCATGCGACGCGAAACTTGCTGCACCTCTTGCTGCACCCGCTGCTCTCGCTACGCCCAAGCCCATCATTACCCACGTAAAGATGAATATTGGTCCCATCAGCCACAGCCATCCTCCCGAATAAGCTATGATAAACCTCAGGATTAGGGCGTCTACTACACCGCTTATCACGAAAGCTAGACCGACTTCAACTATAATATCGACAAACCTTCTAGTCCATTCAAATACCCAAAGTGCAGCCAAGAATGGAATCAAAGCAGCTAAAGTTAACAGTAACACTTGTCTGATTAAGCCCGCCATAAATATCGCAATAGTCAGTTCCAGCATAAACGTAAATGCCTGGGATAACGCATCACCGAATACGTTTGACGCAGTTGCAAGACCGAATAGAGCTCCAGTAGTAGTTAATAGCCCTGCCACATCGCTAGCCAGCATCTGTATATAGGTTGAAGGCAATATTTGGGATGCTAAGTAATTGAGAACTTGGGCACTCTGGTCCCAAATTATAACTCCTGCAGACGTAAAGATCCAGTAAACTCCCACCTTGTATATCAGATCTCTTAACAGATCGTAGAAGTCTCCATAGTTACCGAGAAATGCGTTAATTCCAACTGTCGCCGTCAAGAATAGTGGAACATATGTAGTTGCAAACGGCATAAAGACATTATTAAAGAAGTTATATGCTAAAGTCCCTACATTAGACGCCGAGTTTCCTTCTAGTGTTGGTACATATATTAGACTACTTATAGAACTAGCAATTCCAGAGTTTAATCCAGGGACTACAGATCCTACTCCGCTTATGAAATAGCTACTTAACGCCTGGAGAGCACTAATAAAAAATGATCCTATACTTCCAGGTTCTGCGACAAATGCCGTTTCCCCGGTGCCGTAATAGATCGTATTTCCATCAACATATGAGGCAGTAACTACAATATCATATCTGCCAGTTTCTGGTATAAATTCGACAATATACCCTGTAAACGTTTTACCATGACCTGCGTTAAATGTTTGATAGAAAGGTGCATTTACTATTGGATCTACAGAACCGCTAGGACAATATATTGTAATATTAACATTTGCCTGACCGAAATATGGTGAAACGACAACTACTATATATGCTGGTTGTCCAGGATCAAACACATTATCAGGAGCATAATTCCAATGTGCTCCTATCCCAAACGCTCCTCCTGGATAGTATTGATAAACATTAACATATACAGTAAGGACACCGTTATTTAATGCTGTAATTGTCCCATTATTAGATGTGTATTGTGCTGTAAGAACTGCAACAATAGCTCCAGCTGCCATCAGGGTAAGTCCGTATGTAAAGTCTTTTCTGATCGCTATTAACGCCATCAGTTCTATAAGTGCAGCGAGATAACTGAGAAATGTAGCTAATTGGGGGTTACTTGATCCAGTAGCTGCCATTACCAATAAGGAATTAGATAATATTAAAGCTGGGAATAAGAAAACCGCTAAAAATATTTTGACTTTAACTTCCTTCATTTCGGAAGATATACTATTTATAAATTATTCGTACTCAACCGTAATGGGGATTGCTATTCCCATTGGAGTTCCTATATAAGCTTTGTATACCTCGCCCTTTGTGAATGTATAATTTCCATATAGCTGTGCAAATACCATAGCATATCCGTTACTCAATTTATAGAACGGTTTACCCTGGGGTGTTGTTAATACATCAAAGGTTATATTATCGAAACCTATACTAATCGGTGTTGCTCTGATATAAGTTCTTTCATAGTAAACTACTTCTGCGTTCACGATATCCCACCACGTGATGTTAGGCAGCACAGGTCCAGAACTATTTGTATACGGTATTAAGAACACATAATATGTGTTGTTATGTTTATAGAATATTATCACGGACTGGTTAGGCTGTACTGTGGTCTGTGTTATACTTGAAGTAGTTGTTGATGAATTTGCGGTACCAGTTGAAGTAGTTGTTATAATACTGGGTGAAGTAGTTTGAGTAGAACTAGGACTAGTACTCGTCGGTTTATGATTTAGTAATATAAGTCCCATTATTACCCCTATTATTACTACTAAAGCTACTATTATACCTATTAACCCTTTATTCATTTCCTCTCCACCTTTTTGGTATTTAAAAATCTCAGAGACTTATTACCTTGTCTATAGTGGGATTATAATAGTATTTGAAATTCACGATCTGCTTATCAAATGTAAATATAGTATAAGGTAACGGATAGCTATAATATATTCCCTTAACAGCCTCAATCACTTGCGGAAAAGGTTCCAGAATACTCGATACTGGAGTAAAATTGTAATTAGGATACGATGTAAATTGAAAACCGAGCGGTTCTTCATTGTAATATGTAGCATAAACTACTACGGGATCGTAAATGAGCCATGACTGATTGTTACTATCTAATAGTCCATAAAATGATGTGTTTATTATCTGCAAGCCCTTAACATAATACCATATTGAATTCCATACGCCTACTCCGGTTAAGTCGAGAATACCTTTTGTAATGTTCCATGGGGAGAATACACTGAACAATGTTAAGCTATCATTATACATCTTATAATATCCACTTGTACTATTTCCGTTATAGAAAGTTGCCATCGAGACATAATAATCGTAGGCTGTAAGGTTCCCATTTGCAAGATGATATAAAGTATAGGCAAAAGCGACCAGGTTCAAGAAGTTATACCATTCCTCTTTCACCGTGACATTTTCGTTCATTTTTTGATAGATCCATGAAGGTGGCTGGACTAAATTATTTTGGACATTAAAAGAAAGATAGTAGTTTATTGTATTCCCGTTTTGTTGGGTATATTCTTGAGGAATTACTTCAATACTCCCAGCATTCCATGTTCTCTTAATCGAATAGTTAACAATGTTAATATGGTCATAAGTTGTTATAATAGTACTGTTAGGTTGGGGTTCGGAACTCCAAGTAGTATATGAGAAATAAGTACTAATATCCCTTGTGTTGTATATATTATTACCCACTTCAGTTGTTGGATTTGTACCGTTAAATACTTCAATTGTAATCGGAATTGTAATGCTGTAATCATACCAATTGTAAGTTTTTTCTTGGTAATTGAAAGAGGGATCAGTTGGGTAGTGATTAATGTATGTGACGTTTCCGCTCGTAGTCGTCTTAGTATATTGATATGCGGTTATCGTATATTGTAAATAAACAGTTTCTGGGACGCCTGGAGGTACATTTATGTCTCCCGAAATCTGAAACGTGTTTTGATATATGGGAGCTCCAGGGTAAGGTAACTCATAGTTTGGAACTGCCTCGTAAGAAATCTGAAAATTATTCGACGCTATAACGTTATTATTTGCTAGAAGGTATACTGTACCCCAAACTTTCATTCCGTAATATCTATTGATTATTGTTTGATTCCCGTTTTGAGAAGTCGACGAATGTGCGAGATACATATTCGTACTGTATGTAACACTCATGGTTAAAGTTACAGGATACATGTCGATTATTGAGTAAACTGGGGAGTTTAATGTTACTAAATCCGATGGAGGATAAGACCAATCTGTAGGAAAGCTTGTTGGAAATGTAACGTTTGACGGAATGAAAATTATTACATTATTTATTATTGGAGTAGGCGAGTAATTGGTCACGTGACTATAGAGGACACTCGCTATTTGTAAGAACTTCTGATAGTCTTCTGGAGATATTTCTGAAGCGTTTAAGCTCAAAGCCTTAAGCAGTACTGCGAGTAAATTAGAATTTCCATTTATTTGAATTGTATAGTTTGATAGAAGACTAGCTGGTACTTCTAATAGTGTCGAGATGTTTGGAGCAGAATAAACTACAGTATAGTTCTGCTGTGGTATAGGATGCGATGTTATGTTAATCGGCTTAGGCTGTGTTACTGTAGGAGGTGGCTGTATGGTGACTTGCTGTCCTAAGCTAGAATAATATGGTAATAGATATACAAATAATAAAACTAAGATGGCTAGTCCTAAAGCCCACATACTTCCGCTACGATAGTCTTTAGCCATAACTCCTCTGTTATTTATTAATTAATAAATAATGGGATGAAGATCCTCATAAGTTTAATAATGTTAATTTCAGTTCTCCTTATAGGAATAATTAAGCAGTATACACAATACATAATAATCAGAAAAAGGGCAAAAGAGCATGATGGGATAATTTACGCCGAGTCTGAAACTCCTAATGCCGCAGCCCTAACTTTTGTTAATAAAATAATCATTTACGGTAAACTGGGGAGTTTATCGAAATTTGCATTGCTTCACGAGAGTTATCATCTGAAACAGAAGAAACTCGCACTACTACAGCTGATTATTATGGCTTTCTTCACCTCATTGCTCTCCTATTCACTGTTTTTCCTAATAACAATCTATTTGTCTTATATAATGATAAATTGGAAAATAGAGCAGGATGCAGACTTATACGCTTTTAAGAACGCTACTACCTACGAAGCTAGATATCCGAGACCTAAAAGTAGAATTATAAGATTTCTAGTTTGGATTCTGGATTCGCATCCTCCAGATTATATTAGAATAAGTGAAGAATATAGAAGAAAAAATATATATTATCTTTTTTTGAAGGATATATTTACTGCTTAGCCTTCCTCTTCTCTAACCATAGAACGATCTTAGGTGTGACTATGTTAGTTAACTCATAGAAACCAGCTGCTGCTAGACCACCGCCAATGATATCCGTTACTGTGGCTGCATTTAGTCCAGCTACATTTACATTGCTTAATATTGTATTGCCTACGATTGCGGCACCCGCTGCAGCACCGAATGTATACCAGGTCGTTTCATGCATTCCGTTCTTTCTCATCTTTTTTCCTATTTGCACTAACTTTCTTAACATCCTTCTTCACTTATTTTCATATTTATAAATTAACAGATACTGATGAGTGACAAAAACAAGCAGAAGAAATCGGTAAAAACTCCGATTGAAGAAATGAGAGAATTGAGATGGTATGAGGTTCAAGGTTATCCAGTACTGTTTTACAGCGAATCGGATAGGGAATCCGAATATGGAAAGTTCATGGCAGAAGTTTCATCTCATGAGAAAATGTATGTCTATGCAAGTTACAGGGAGGAATTAGTAGAATTTGAAAAAGAACTGTTCTCAAACTTATATCTACAAATACCTAGGTTCTACGTAGGAATTCCAAAAAACGATAGGTTACAGATAATGAGGGGAAAAGAAGTAGACTTCCCCTTACCTATTTACAAAATTGACAGAGAGAAGAAACACAAAGATTACGTTATTCTTGAGGACGGTAGGTTTGCTAGGGCTTTGGTACCAGACATTAGAGAGCCTCCAGGTATGGATATTGAAGAGGCCTGTTTGGCTAGACTTTATCCCTTAAATATAATGCCGTTACACCTTGAACTTCTGATGAGGATAGAACACGTCCCAGAATCTAAAGTGGATTACCATATTGCTGCATTCAAAAGAGAATCCGCAAGAAGAAGCTTAGCTACAACTACCAGTTGGAGACAAAAGCATATGGAACATCTGACACTTCTAGAACAAGACAGATTGAATAATGCATCAACCCATAAATTTACCTATATGTTAATTTTAGTAGACAACGATCTTAACGTTCTCAAAGAAGCTACAGATTCAGTTATTGCTAATTCTAAGACGTGGTGTGTCACTAAACTAGATGTTCCGAAATACGTTCAGAAAGAACTCATAGAAAATTGGAGGATCGATTGGGTGAGACTTACAATGATTACGACTAATGTAAGACTCGGTTATCTCTATCCATTTGTAGATTCATCTATTATAGAGCAAAATGGTATATTTTTCGCAATAACTGATAGAGGATCTCCAGTAGTAATTAACCCCTGGGATAGGAAATACAAGGAAAATGGGCATATAATAGTGAGCGGGTTCTCTGGAGCTGGGAAGACTACTAGCATAGCGGCGTTACAGTATAGATTATTAAAGAGATTGAAAGAAAGGGAGGAGGACTTTTTCCTATTTGTCCTAGATCCTATAGGGAACTACAACCGCTTCTATAACGAGTTTATAGCTAAAGAACTCAATCTAGATGTAGAGAACAAATTCTTAGAGGAAGGAAAACCTATGGGTCTTGATCCCGTTCTCTTACATTCAATTGACCCTGCAGCAATGCCCGTTGAAATGGCGTTAAATTACCTCTATCAAGCGTTTGAAGTGCCAGCAGAATTAAAAGGAGTTATTGATATTGCTGTAATCACAGGACTGACTAAAATAAACGGGATAGAAAAGAGGATATCAAACTTAAGGGAACTTTATGAATATCTAAGAGATAGTAGCAATCTGAAAGAGCAGGAAGCCTCATACTATGTTGCCAGGGCAGTTGATGGAGCTTTCAGGAACATTTTCCAAGGTGAACCGCCGAAGTTCGAAAAAAACGTAGTTGTAATAGGCTTCAAAATAAACGACGTGACTACGCTTCAGACTGCAATGGGTTTACTTCTTAACGCTATTCTAGTAAAGTTATACTCACTCCCTAAGAGCATAAAGAAAATTGTGGTAATCGATGAGGCTCATAGAATACTTGCAAGAAGGGAGCTAGCGGATATAATGTCGAGGTTCTTCAGAGAGACTAGGAATCTAAATACATCAGTTATCGCGATGTCACAATTAATTACGGACTTTACGAATAACGAGGAAGCTAAAGCTGTCTATGAAAATGCTGCTACACGTATAATACTTAAGCAGAAAGATGATAAGCTGGTAGAGAAAGAATTAGCAGAATTTGCTGGGCTAACAGAGAATGAGATAGATTTCGTCCAGCACGCCTCCCCTGGAATGGGGATATTAAATTTAGGAAACATAAAGACCCCGATCTATGTGAAGCTAACTACAAAAGAACTGGAAGCATTTGAAACGGAGGAAGTTAAAACAAAAAAAGTTATTGCTTAACTACTTTTATTAGATAGTCCGTTATCAACATTATAAGTCCTACAGTTAGAAGTATAATTATCTCTACGAAATACACCGCAATGTTAGTATCTGCTAACCATATCGCCAATATTATTGATAAAGCCCCTACGATAGATCGCCCGTAATTTCCCAAGAATCTTTCTATGGCAATAAGTTCCTTATTCTTTGCAGCAGTACTCTTTTTAGCAGTCCCCATATTCTTCTTTTTTTCAGTCTTCTGCTTCTCTGTTTTCTTAGTAAAATAATAGTCTATTATTCCAGCTAATGTTTTATCGAACCCCACTGAAGTTTCTGGTATTGCGAGGATTACCAGACCTATAAGCAATGCGGTAATATGCACTTGCAATGAAGTGTGGATAATAAACCCCAATATTATTATCATTATCGCAACCATCATTTTAGCTTCACTGATTTCGCCCAACCCTGGAATTGCAATGTTCTTTCCTCCCGTACTCGATAGAGTTTCAGTATATGCGAATTTCTTCCTCATAAGTTTCAGACTATTTTTATATATCAAATTCGTGAGAAACATGAGCTGGATAGAAAAATTTTCGGAAATTATGAAGCAAAATAATATCACGGTGAATGTGAAGTTACCCGTCGTCGAGACGTATACTAAAATTTCCGTCCCCCTTTTTGTCGTTGTGCCTCGTTTTGACGGGAAATACGATGTACAATGTATCGGGGATGGAAAGTTGGTAGTTTCGGAAAAAGAACTTACAGACGAAAATAAAGCGAAAAAACTTGTAGAAGAATGTCTAAAATTTGTAAAAAATAACATTTAGGAATAAATCAAGTTACCCAGTGAATTTTCTGAAAAATATATCCTTTTTTGTAATCTAATGTTCTTTCCTAAATAATGTTCTTTATATGAATATTTTACATAATGTTGAATGTAATAATATATATGTCCCTTCTTCTCTCGCATAATTATAAAACCTATCATGCCGCATTTAGGACATAACACATGTCCCTTATCGTCAATTACTTCCATCACTTTCTCATTATTTTTCTTAGGAGGTGATTTTGTGACACTAGGTCTTTCCCCTAAAAGTATTTTTATCCTTGATGAAACACTTTTTCCAGAAAACACTCCTTTTTCCTTCAACTCCATGTACTTTTTCTTTAACTCCTCTTCTTCTAGATTATTTAACACTAATTTGTCTATATCATTAACCGATTTTTTGATTTTCAATTGTAGAATTTTTCGAATTTGTCTGTATTCGAACATGCCTACTGCAAATTCTTCCCTAAGTTTCTTTGTCCTAACGGAAATTCCGTTAAGGTAGTGCGCTATGGCGAAAGCTGCTAATACCCCTGCTTTGCCGTATTTCTTAGCATTTTCCACAATCGAAAGAAATTCTTCTCTTATTTTCTCGTCTCCAATCCTTAAAAAGAGAAGTTTAATAATGTTGTCGAGTTCCTGATTCTTCCAATCCCTCAATTTCATATACTGTAGATATTTCTCCTCATCAGAACTATCAACCTTTTTAACATTAACGGGGATCAGATTGTCATATCTTTCGTAACTGAACCTGTATTCATCAGTTATTACTTCGCCCGTACAACTGTCTACGAGAAATCCTTCATAGTTTTTTATGATAGTGCATTCTTCCAGGTTCATTTAAAGAATATAGCACTTTTAAAACCTGAATGTATTATGTTAAAAAATTCGGTATTACCAGAAACACCCCTGTTTATCGTAAAATAATCTAGAATATTTAGGTATTAGTTCTATAATGGAAAAGAAGGTTTTCAGTATTTATCTTCATAATGTATTTTAAAAATGCACTAATGACATGAAGAAAGCGAATTTAGTATATGCATTATCTGGAGCTACATTCTTTATTATAATAGGAATAATAATGCATAAAGATATTGCCACAATTATTAGTTCTGCCGTTCTAATAACATTGTCACTATTGGACGGTCCTTTCAAAAAATTAGTGAACCGAAATTAAGATCAGCGATATCCATCCCGATGTTTAAAAAGCAGAATTATTTAAGGTGGAAAAGTGCTCCCGTTCGATATTGTTATAAAAATAATGCTTCTAATTACTACCGTAATTTTTCTGTTCTATAGTGCAGTTTATCTACTACTATATGAGCTAAATGTTCAACCTAAGCTCGCAAGAGTGTATAGAAATCTTAGCGTAATTCTTGCAGGAGGTGGTATGATATTTCTAGCAATTTATTTAATGATTTAGATAGCATTGATATTATAATTTTAGTAGTATTAGCGAATATTGACAATAATACTGTAGAAGAAATAGCAAAGAAAACTGGAATTAGAGAAGAAGCAGTATATCATCTTTTAGAATTTTTAACAATAGCTGGGATTGTGAAGAAACAAGAAAATAAATACTATATTGATGAAACAATAAGAACTATAGCTCAACTTATGCTAGATTTAGACGATTTAGAATTTTATAGCATTAAGGTTTTGAAAAATTCTAACTGAGGTGGTAAAATGAAGGAAATAATAATAAAAACAGAACTCCCTTATAATTATAGAAAGCTTAAGGGATTTTTCATTTCTCCTGGGATTCTTAGACTATTTTATGACGTAAAGAGTATAGAAGTTGCGGGGAATTTATCATATATTATTAATAATAAATATAATGCCATACTTTATTTCAGTAACGTTGATGTCGTATGGGAGATTTATAATAAAAATAGTAAGTTAAAAGACAAAATCTCAGTGTTTCTATACCCTTTAAATGATAATACAATGCTGAATCTAAATTTTCAAACAAATAGAATACTTCCCTTGAAAAGGACATTAGAAAGCGAAGTTAAAGCTGAAGTAGAATTGCTAAAAAGTTTGTTAGACGCTTTGAGGAGGTTCTAATGAAGTTGAGAACCCATTACATCTTTTCGACGGGACTATTGACACTTCTGGACTCCGTACTCTTTCATGAATATTTTTACTACACTTTACTCTTTAGCGGAATAGTTTCAGTAATAGGTAATTCCTTGATTGATAGGATCGGCCATAAGGAAATTACAACCAGATACGGATATATCCCGGTAAGGACACCGTTGACCCACACAATCCCCAGAAGTGTAATTTGGGGTATTGCCTCCGTAGTCCCGGTCCTTATCCCCCTATTGATTTATGGGTTTAGCTATCACGAATACTATTTCTCACTTAACAATAAAGTAGTGTTACTAACACTGTTAAACGGTCTGGTTGTTGGACCCTCCCATATGCTCTTAGACGTTTTTACCGAAAGAGGAATCTACGTTAAAAAACACGGAAAATGGAGAAGATTTGCATTAGCACATTTCAGATATGATAACCCAGCAATTAACGGTTTAGCAATGATAGCTGGAGTAATAATGTTTCTAATCTCAATGAAAATATAACTATTATTCCTAATGAGATATTAATCTGGCAAAAATAAAAACAGAAATATTTTTAAATAACTTTTTACAGAATTAGAAATCGGGGATGAGGGGATGATGAGCACGACACGAGTTGACCTATGATAGGACGCCGTTGCTCTGACCTGACCCCCCTCATCCCTAATTTAATCTTATCCTCCTAACTATTAAGCTTTCTTCTCATTGAATTTTGAAAAACTGTTAAGTTAGAAGTAAATGCGCAAGTGTTGGATCCCAAGCGGGAGTTTTGTGTGCAAAATTTTCAGTAAACTCCCCAGTTTACTGAATAAAAATCCAGTTATTTTAGAATGAGTTTGCTTTTACCGTCGATTAAATATAACGAGCCTTCCAGCTCTTTCTCTATATCGAGGTATCCTATTTTTACGTAGAATTTAATGTAAGCAATTATTTTGTTATCCACGGTCAATGAGATATTAATAGAGGAAAGCTTGAGCTCCTTTTTAGGGTACGGTAATTGTGATAATATGTTATTGACAAGCCAACCCTCAACTTGTTTGTAAATCGAAACATAATCCAAAACGATCTGCTCGGTCACTGGATCAGCCTCTGTATTACCATCCTTACCCTATCCTTAACTTGAGAAATTTCTACTACGACCTCATCGTCAGCTAACTCCTCTATTGCAAATTTAAGTACTTCGTCTAGTTGAAAGTAGACCCTCAGTAACTTTACTAAGTACTCAATATTCTTTTGAGTCTGCAGAACTTCAGTCATATCATCTCCCCCACGAAGCTATATCTTCCTCTATTGCCATCATTTCCTCTCTAGCCTTCTCTATTTCATTCCTAACCTTAATATCATTTAGTAACTGCTTTAGAGTTTCAATATGCCAGCAGTGTCTTCTAAATGTGTAGCCTTCGCAATCGCAACTGCTTTTGACAACTTTCAAGCTTAACGGATCTAAAACAATTCTGGTATAGTGAACTACATCTTTCCTTGACTTACTTTGAATATCTGCGGAAATGATTATTCCTTCTCCTAGAGTGTAAAAAACTGAGGTTCTCTTTATCATGGATTTGGGGATTTGTGTGGAAATCATGTTTGTTCTGTGTAATGTTATACATTACACATTATTTAAATTTTACTGTGTAATGCGAAACGGGACACAATAATCCTAACTGTATCTTTTTAAGCCAAGTAGTGTAACTATTACCTATGGAAAAGAAACAAATCAAGATAATAGAGCCGGAAACTGACGAGATTACTATAACTAATAATAGTGAGGAATTACACAAACTGTTTAATGAGTTAAAGAAAGAGAGCGCTATTATTCATCGTAAACAGACTCCCTCCTAGCAATCCTCCATATATGAATTTGCTTTTTCTCGTTATCGAAAGAGACAAGAATTCTTATATCCCTTCCTACTCTTATCCTAAATATATCTCTGTTTTCATTATCATTCCAACCCTCCAGTTTCTTTATATCAAGCTCATTTAATTCCATTTTACTTAGCTTGTCTAAAGCCTCTTCTATCCTCTCTAATTCATCACTCTGGAACTCCCTGGGTAGTCTCTTAATTTTGATATGGAATACTAATTTCCACTCTTCAGCCATTTGACTGCACTTTCTTAACTAATTCCTCTATTTCTATAACTCTTTTAGCCACTTCCCTTCCGACCTCCGTTAGACTGATTAACCTCCTATAAGGAAACACGTTTTCTTTTTCCTCCTTTATTAGGTTAAGTTTGGCAAGTTCTTCCAACGCTCTCTTGATACTACCACTGTTAGTATCTGTTTTTTCAACTAACTCTCTAACAGTTAGACCCCTATTTTCCCTTCCGAGGACTATCAAAACCCTTTGGGCAACCTCACTTAAAGCAAACGGCTTTTTATCTGTCATGCTAACCGCTACATGATACTTTCAGTCTACTCTTCATTTAACATTATGTAATTTGTAATGCGAAACGGAACAGAGAAAAGATTTAAATAATGTGTAATGTATAACATTACACGATAGATATGTCAAAAGAATTAAAAGGAATCCCCATGTATAAAATCCTTGCATATTTAAGAAAGAAGAGAGAAGCAAAAACGATAATTGAAATAAGCGAAGGGGCAAATATTCCATACAATACAGTTAGGGATAATATCTACAAGCTAATGGCGTTAGGGGCAGTAACGTATGCTGATGGGAAATACATAATAACAGAGAAAGGCGAACAAATTCTCAACGAGTTCATAAAACAAATTGAAAGTTTGAAGGAGCTGGTGAATCCATAATGAGTTCTACATTATCCTATACTGAAGAAATAGTTCCTATTGAAAGATTAAAAGAAGATGATGAGTTCAGGTCATTAGTACCTCCTAACAATATGAAGGAACAATTAGCCTCCAGTATTGCAAAGAACGGCCAAACATTGCCGATAGACGTTGATGAAGACTATGTTATTCTCGATGGCTATACCAGAGTATCAATAATGAAGAATCTGAACTTTAAGGAAGTTAAGGTAAGAAAATGGAATTTTAAGAGTTCTGAGGACAGAGTTACTGCATATAAATTAATAGCTATGCTAAATTTACAAAGAAGACATCTAGAGAAGAATGAAGTGCTAAGGTTAATAAGGGAAGTTGCAGAAAAGATAGAAAGATTAAGTAAACAGAATAAGATACAAAAATCTGATCAAAATCCTACCACCAGTGGTAGGAATTCGGAAATGAAAAGTGAGAAAAATTCTTTGACAAGTCAAAGTATTTCAGAAGCAAATAATGAAACAAATAGGATAAGTTACGAATCTCTAAAAAAGGCTAAGGAAGAGATAGGTGCAAAGGAGGTGTCAGAAAGAGAATTAGATCGTTATTCAAGAATATCAGAATTCCCATGGTTAAGGCAGTTAGTCGATGAAGGAAAAATTCCCCTAAAGCCTGCATATGAATTATATACCAAAGCTAAGGATAAGCTTCAAAAGATTGTTAATCTTCCTCCAACGGAAAGGAGTCAGCTACTTACTACTAAGGAAGGCCGTAGAATCATCTTAGAAAGAGACGATCTACTACAGCTAATTTTAGACCATAAAATGGCTGTTTCACAAGCGATAAACAAGCTGAAGACTGAAGAGAAGTTAGCTAAGTCTAAGAGAAAGTCCAGGGCAAAAGAAGATACTGAAGAAGAAGAGGAAGATGAGACTGAAGAAGGACAGAGAGAGTTAGACGAAAATGAAGAATATCCGCTCTTAGAAGAATGGAAGAAGGCTAATGAGGAGCTAAAACAAGAAGAGGCTAAACAGTTAACTCCCCAGTTTACCACTAATGAAGATAATGAGTTAGAAGACTACTTAAGGCAATTATTAACTGAGGGTTTCGTAGAGTTAGACAAAACTAAACTATATCTGGTTACTCTTGACGGTAAAACGTATCTTATCAGTGCTAAGGCAATAAATGAGCTGAAGAGCGGTAAAGGAGTAGGTAAATACAAGAAATTAGAGGAATTCATACAGTCTAAGGGTTTGGGCTTTTACGACCCCGAAGAAGGAGCATACTCCATATCATATCAACTATTGGCGTGATGGAATTGCAGTTAAGACAGTGGCAGGAAGAGAAGTTAGGCGAAGCACTCAACGTTATTAAAAACGGTAAAACTTTGATACTTTCCGCAAACCCCGGAGCTGGAAAGACAATATTTGCATTACTCCTAGCGAGGATGTTAAACAAGAAGGCAGTGTTCTTTGTAAGGACTCACAGTGAGTTTGAGAGCGTTTATAAGAACGCTAAAATGTTGGGTATGAGTGTTGGTTTCCTCTTCGGTAAATCCTCCTCATGTGTGTATGCTGAAGGTAATGAGGATCCAGAAGACATTAACTGTGACCTATGTTCTTTAAAAGAGAAAATTAAAGTGATAGACGATAAAGAGCCTACTAAAGTCCTTGCTGAGATTAAACACGCTGAGGACTATTGCCCTTATTACTCTTTGAAATCAACACTGAAATCCAGGGAAGTTATAGTACTCACTTACCCTTACCTATTTTCCAGATACATAAGAAACTCACTCTTCATGAAGAAAGATGGATTAACTCCCTCGGATTATTTGGCAGTAATCGATGAAGCCCACAATATTTTAGAGGCAGACAAATGGTTTATGAAGAGAATTACTAAGAAAACAGTAGAGAGAGCAATGGAGGAAGTTGACGTAGTAGGGAGTTTAGGAAAAACTAATGTAATCGACATAAAGGATTACTTAAACTCTCTACTAAATTTCATGGAACAATTAGTAAGTGACGGGAAGTGTCATTCCCTACCCATAATTCCCAGACCGAACCCGGAGCTGTTAAGGAAGATAAATATGGCGACTGCTACTTACGTAAATTTGAATAAAGGACCTGTAAGCAAATCATCTTTAAGGGCTTTGAGTAAGTTCCTTAACGAGAGCGGTGAAGTATTCAATTGCAACGGGTCTCTTGTAGTTATTCCTAACAATTATTATGATGAAATGACTGAGGCGTTAAACCTATTCAAATATAAAGTGTTGATGAGCGGTACAATGCCACAGCTCTCTTTACCTAACTCGCACAGGATAGACGTTAATGTAAGTTTGGGAAAAGCGGAATATTATTACTGCAGTAGCGTTTCTTCATCGATGCGGAACAGAACTTCTAATGCGAGCATTTATGCGGAAATTCTTACTAAGATATATGATTCGAGCAGTTCTAATGTTTTAGTCTTCTTTCCCAGCTATAGTATGCTTTCTTTAGTTAAAGAGAAGATTAAGGGAATACCGGTAATAGAGGAGGGTAGGAAGATAACGCATTCTGAAATGCTTGAGCTATTGAAAGGTAGGAAGTATTTAGTATTTCTCGTAACAAGGGCTAAAGAAAGTGAGGGCATTGAATTCAGGGATGAGAAGAATAAGAATCTGTTTGATTCTTTGGTGTTAGCTGGTTTACCTTATCCTAACGTTTCAGATGACATGGTAAAGCATAGAACGGAAAGGTTGGCTAAGATTTGGGGGGTTAGTGAGGAGGAAGTGGCTAAGCAGATTACATTAATTACTATAAAGCAGACTATCGGCAGGGCTTTTCGTGACCCTAACGATTACGTTAAGATTTACCTTTGTGACAGTCGTTATAAGGAGTACTTTTCTGACTTGGGTATTTCTGAAAAAGAGATTAAGCTTTTTGCTTAGAATTATATTTTATGAAGGTTATTAAGCCCGAGACGGACGAGGTTTTAATAATTAACAATAGTGAGGAGTTAAAGAGGAGGCTGAAGATGAGGATCGTTAAAGTCAACGGTAAAATATGTGCAGTTATGGAAAGCCCTGAGGACATTGATCACTTTGTCAGATTATTAAATGCCGATGAGGAAGAGTTTGAGAAGGTATTAGAAGAAGAGATGAGAAAGCGGGAAAGAGATTAAGCTTTTTGGATAAGCGATTTTACTATTTATTTAGTTATTATTCCTAATGAGATAATATACGAAAAGAGAAAGATTTTTAAATATGTTTTTCTTTTTATCTTATTGTGGTTTGTGAGAAGTGGGAATTGAGGTTTTCAATGAGGAAAGCAAAGAACTATCATGAGTTTATGGAGTATGCAGTAGATAATTTCGTTGATAAAACAGTAATGTTAATACTTGAAAAATTAGATTTACTAAGAAAAGACCCACTAAAATATTCCAGAGAGAAGCTTGGAAGAGATAAATACGGAAATCCCATGTTCTCAATAGAAGTTACGGGTGATATAAGGATACTTTACAGCGTGGATCCAAAAAACTGTATAGTTTTCATTTGGGAGGTTGGGTCTCATAAGAAGGTTTACGGGCATGACCCTTAGCCTTCTCTCTTGCAAGTCTCAGTAAGTCTTCCTTAAACCTCTCGAAGTCCGCATCATTCTCAATAACTAAGAACCTTTCTCCATCCTTATCCTCAACAATTCTCATAATTATATGTTTGTTACTAGCATTAAAAAGGATATGCTGGTTTCTTCTCATTGAATTTTGAAAAATTGGATTGATAGTAGGATAAGCGCTAGTCGTCGTTTTTTAGCGTGAGAAAAATTGAAATAACTCCCCAGTTTACTGAGAAAAATTTTATATTCCTTCTCTTTATGCTAGAAAAATTTTAAAAATAAAGTTTACTTTATAAAAATTCCCTCTTCTTTTATTTTATAGAATTTTTCAATATTAGCTGATAATGTACAATAGATACAAGTAAGAAGTGAGATAATACAACACATATACATTATGCACTGATAAATATATATTACTATATGTCTTTGAATTGAATCAAACATTCCTAGATCTAAGCAAACTCTTACAACGAAAGAATGCGTTAATATTACAGCTATAGTTATGACAACACTCAAAATAATGAATGATATAAGAAGATTTTTCTTGTTCATATTTAATTAATTTATTTAAAAAGCTCTCTACATCAAACTCCCCAGTTTACTGAAAAATTCTATTTAACTTTCTTTTCTAACTCCTCAACTCTTTTCTTTAACTGTTGAAGTTCTTTAACCACTTCTTCTAGACTCATTTTATTTCCTTCCTTTTCCTTCATGTAGCACTCAAAAGCGTCTTTTAACACTTCATAAACGCTTACTTTCCTCTTCTCAGCTTCATCAACTATCTTCTTCCATAACTCGTCATCAGGGAAGTAAACCGATTTATAGCCTGGTCTAGGCATTTTACCTCAATATACTTTATTGTACTTTAATATAAAAACTTTATTGTACCATAATGTACCACAAAATTTAAATATCTGAAAGTACAATCTGGTACATAGCGGGGTCAAATGGTGATGAGCGACGGTGGACTGACGCATGATGAGCATGTTACGAACTGACCCCGCCTTATACTTCTTTGTACTTTATAACTAATAACTTTAATCCTGCCCGGATCTCAAAAATTTTGGTCAAAAGAGCAAGCTCTTACATTCATGGCGATAAACCTTACAATTTGTTAATCCTGATATTCCCAGTTAGTAAACCCATTTTCTGACCCCTTCTAAGGAGGTAACACTTTGTTAATCCTAGTTAAGGTTTATTAAGGGAAAATTTTCAATACAATTTTATGGAAAGTAAGATTGAGAAACACAAGAAACGTTTTACGATTACCCAGCTTATTTTAATGATAATGGCTAAAGCTCCAGGGAGTTGCTGCAGCTTAGAGTATCTTAATGAAAAGACTGGAGTAGATAAAAATGAGCTGTTAGTTTACTTATCCAGGTTGGCACAGAGGGGTATAATAGAGAGGAAGTGGCATAAAAGCAAAGCTGGAAAAGAGAGGATGTATTGCCTGAAGTATAAGGAGGAGATACTATGAGAATTCCAGAATATATAAGAAGCTTTTTATTAGCTTTAGGTGGTGCATTAACAGGTTCTATCCTTAAAATATTTAACCTTTATACTTATGTATTACCTATATTTTTAGTATCGATTTTATTTATGGCATTAGGTGTTAAGTTAGATAAATATATTCTTGATAAATACTATTCTTATTTTAGATGGAGAAGAAATAGAATAAAAATAGGAATTATAAGCATTCAAGGTCTTGAACCTAAAAATGCGATAAGCTGGAATAGTCCTAATTCAATATTTAAAGGGGAAATAAACGAGCTAAAAAATATTTTGAGTAAAGAGTTATCGAACGCACTACGTTCACGAAATAACGCTAATGAAAACGATACTGCATTAGATTTTAATATTATTGATATTACTAAAGAAAATCTATCTAAATTCGAAATAATAATTAATCCTTATGGAGGATCCTATCCAGAAGAGGATCCCATAAACCTCAGCTCATTAAATAAAATTTTAGAATACATAGAGAATGGTGGCATCTTTGTTAATATTTCCGATGTACCCTTCTTTTGGCAAGTCAACCCAAAAACCAAAACATGGGCAATAAACTATAACGGAATTCAATTTCAACGTCCGTTAATACAACCTTTCGCTTATGAATATTTTATCATAAAAAAGCTCAACTTTTTAGTAGCTCATCCATTAAACCCTATAAGATCTTTTAATGTTAATAATATACAAATACCTCCAGACATTGCAAGACCTATTCTCTTTGACGATTCACTAATTCAAACTGGTATTGTTAAAGACTGTATTAGTGATGTTACAGTCAGATCTACAGATAAATTACCAGACTACTTAGGTAGATATATGAAGTATAGCTTCATGATAAGGTTAAGGTTAGGAAAGGGTGAATTTTTGATATCTACCCCACCGTTAGATAGGGATCCTATAAAGAAATATTTCTTTGAAAAAATTGTAATATGCTTAGGAGAAATGATAAAAGAAAGACACAAGAATTTTAAGAAATAATAGAGTTAAACTTGATGAGATATGTTACGTTTTAGACTTTATTTGCGTTCTACTTCTCTTTCATAACATGATTCTATTTGCTTCAACATGCAACATAAGGCGTTCTTTTGTTCGTTCTATTAAAACGTATTCTAGCTCGGAAGAAATATGTTTACCGTATAGAGAAGAGTTCATAAGGACTTACGAATTTGCGGTTAGACAGATAGGGGTAGGCTTTACTGTGTAAGTCCTAAATTATTAAAGAAATTAAACTCGTAAACGCGGAAAACTCCTTTTCCTTAAACCGTAAGTAGAAATCAAGTTTTTCACTTCTTCTTTTTCTCATTAACATGGACAGGTAAATCGGAAACTTTGACGTATTTTCAAAACGTTTCTGAGAAAACAAAATAGCCCTTTCGAGCCCGTGACCCGGGTTCAAATCCCGGCCGCGGCACTAATTTTTAATTAAATTGAAAGAG